>NZ_QTTT01000001.1:7365000-7396071 GCF_003386555.1 Thermomonospora umbrina
ACAACGTCAAATCGACGTCCGGGTGAACGAACACCCAGGTCGGGGCATGGTTCGGACCCCGAAACCGCCCCCCGAGGCGCCCCATGTGACCACTCTGTGACATGGATCTCGCCCCGTTCACACAAGGCCCGACCTTCTGACCGGCCACAACGGGATGGTCCGGACACGAAGAACGCCCGGCCGAGGCGGCCGGGCGTTCGATCGCACGGGGTCAGGGGCGCAGGACCTCGACTCCTCCGACGTTGCGCTTGCCCCGACGCAGCACCAGGAACCTGCCGTGCAGCAGGTCCTCCGTCGTCGGCACGGCGTCCTCGGAGGTGACCTTGGCGTTGTTCAGGTAGGCGCCGCCCTGGGCGATCGCGCGGCGGGCCTCCGACTTGCTCTTGCACAGGCCGGTGTCCGTCAGGAGGTCGACGACGGTCGGGAGGTCCCCCGGTGGCACCTGGGTGCGGGGGACCTCGCCGAGCGCCGCGTCGAGCGTGCGCTCGTCCAGCTCCTCCAAGGCGCCCTGGCCGAAGAGGGCGCGGGAGGCGGCGATGACCTGGGCGCATTCGTCCGCCCCATGGACGAGGGTGGTCATCTCCTCGGCCAGCGCCCGCTGTGCCGGTCGGGCGGCGGGGCGTTCGGCGGACTCCTTGATCAGGTGCTCGATCTCCTCGCGGGTGCGGAAGCTGAACACCTTGAGGTACTTCTCCACGTCCCGGTCATCGGCGTTGAACCAGAACTGGTAGAAGGCGTACGGCGAGGTCAGGTCGGGGTCCAGCCAGTAGGTCTCCCCCCCGGCCGTCTTGCCGAACTTCGAGCCGTCCGCCTTGGTGAGCAGCGGGGTGGTGAGCGCGTGGGCGCTGCCGCCCTCGGCCCGACGGATCAGGTCGACACCCGCCGTGAGGTTGCCCCACTGGTCGCTGCCGCCGGTCTGCAGCCGGCAGTCGTACCGTCGGTAGAGCTCGAGGAAGTCCATCGACTGCAGGAGCACGTAGCTGAACTCGGTGTAGCTCATGCCGGTGCTGTCCAGCCGCGCCTTGACGGTCTCGCGGGCCAGCATCCGGTTGACCGGGAAGTGCTTGCCGATGTCGCGCAGGAACTCGATGGCCGACATCGGGCCCGTCCAGTCCAGGTTGCTGACCATGAGGGCGCCGGTCGGGCCGTCGTCGAAGTCGAGGTACCGGGCGACCTGTCCCCTGATCCGTTCGACCCACCCGGCGACGACCTCGGCGGAGTTGAGCGTTCGTTCGGCGCTCTTGCCGCTGGGGTCGCCGATCAGTCCGGTGGCGCCGCCGACCAGGCCGATCGGGCGGTGACCGGCGCGTTGGAAGCGCCGCAGGGTGAGGATCTGGATCAGGTTGCCCAGATGCAGGCTCGGCGCGGTCGGGTCGAACCCGCAATACAGCGTGACCGGCCCCGCGGCGAGCAGCGCCCGCAGATCGTCCAGGTCGGTGGACTGCGCGATCAGGTCGCGCCACGCGAGATCCTCCAGGACGTCGGTCACGTTCTCCCTCGTCTTCCGCCATGCGTTCCGGACCTTCCGGTACGTCCCATCAGGGTGCCCGATGGACCGCAGATCACGGTAACGCTATTCGGTGGTCGTGACGCCGACGACGGGGCGGGTACGGCGAGCCCGCGTGACCCGCCCCTGGAGAGGGTCAGGCCCGGCCAGCGTGCTTGCGACGCCGGGGCACGTGCAGGCGGTACTGGGACACGCTGGGCTCGCCGTCGATCCAGAAGCGCCAGGGAACGTTCTGCGCCGCGTTCACGCCGACGCGGGGGCCGGTCCGGAAGTCGGTCGGGCGAGCGGGCTCACCGGCGAGGATCCGCAGGGGTGAGTCGGCGGCGCAGACGTCGAGTCCGTTCTGCTCGCGGGCGATGCCCAGCGCCTGGCACAGGCGGGCGGGCCCGCGGGCCAGGTCGCGCGGGGACGACCGGGGGCGACGGGCGACGGCCACGTCCCGGCCGTCGACGATCTCACCGGCGCGCAGGAGGACGGCCGACGCCGTGTCCTCGGGCCCGCACACGAGATTGACGCAGTAGTGCATGCCGTACGTGAAGTACACGTACGCGTGGCCGGGCGGCCCCCACATGACCGCGTTGCGGGGAGTGCGGCCCCGGTACGAGTGAGAGGCGGGGTCGAGGGGGCCCGCGTACGCCTCGACCTCGGTGAGGCGCAGGGAGACCTCGCCCTGCTCGGTGCGGTGCGCGAACACCTGGCCGAGCAGGGCGGGGGCGACCTCCTCCACCGGGCGGTCGAAGAAGTCACGGGCGAGCACGTCGCTCATGCCGCTCCCCCGGGTGGGCCGGACCCGTTCAGGAGAGGTCCGGCCACGGGGAGCAGGGAGAGGGGCACGGGCTCAGGAGTCGGAGTCGGAGGCCCAGGCGGCGTGGTCGTTGACCAGGACGCGGAGGTCGGCGAGCTGCTCGCGGACCTGGTCGGGACCGGTGCCGCCGTAGGCCTTGCGGGAGGCGAGGGCGCCCTGGACGTTGAGGACCTCGCGGACGTCCGGCGTCAGGTGCGGGGAGACCTTGGCCAGTTCGTCGTCGGTGAGGTCGTCGAAGTCCTTGTCGTTGACCTGGCACCACACGACGAGGTGACCGACGACCTCGTGGGCGTCGCGGAACGGCACGCCGCGCCGGACGAGCAGCTCGGCCAGGTCGGTGGCGAGCGCGAAGCCGTCCGGGGCCAGGGACTCCAGCCGTTCGGTGTTGACCCGCATGGTCGCGATGAGGCCCGACATGGCCGGGAGGACCAGCAGCAGGGTCTCGACGGCGTCGAAGACGCCCTCCTTGTCCTCCTGGAGATCGCGGTTGTAGGTGAGCGGCAGGCCCTTGAGGGTGGTGAGCAGGCCGACGAGGTGGCCGATGAGCCGGCCGCACTTGCCGCGCGCGAGCTCGGCCACGTCGGGGTTCTTCTTCTGGGGCATGATCGACGACCCGGTGGCGTAGGTGTCGTCCATCTCGATCCAGCGGAACTCCTGCGAGGCCCACAGCACCACCTCCTCGCCGAGGCGGGACAGGTGGACGCCGATGAGGGCCGCCACGAAGAGGAACTCGGCGGCGAAGTCACGGTCGCTGACCGCGTCCATCGAGTTGGCGGCGGGGGCGTCGAAGCCCAGCTCCTCCGCGACGGCGCGCGGGTCCAGCGGCAGGGAGGACCCCGCGAGGGCGCCGGAGCCGAGCGGGGACACCGAGGTGCGCCGGTCCCAGTCGCGCAGCCGGTCGACGTCGCGGGTGAGCGGCTGCACGTGGGCCAGGAGCTGGTGGGAGAACAGCACGGGCTGGGCGTGCTGGAGGTGGGTCATGCCGGGGGCGGCCACGCCCATGTTGTGCTCGGCCTGGGCGATCAGCGCGGTCTCCAGCTCGACCAGCCGGGAGACGATCTGCCGGGCGTGGTCGCGCAGGTACAGCCGCAGGTCGGTGGCGACCTGGTCGTTGCGGCTGCGGCCGGCGCGGAGCTTGCCGCCGAGCGCGCCGAGGCGCTCGAGCAGGCCGCGCTCCAGGGCGGTGTGGACGTCCTCGTCGGCGACCGTGGGACGGAACTCGCCGGACCGGCAGGCGTTCTCCAGGTCGTCGAGGGCGCCCAGCATCCGGGTCAGCTCGTCGTCGGTGAGCAGGCCCGCCCGGTTCAGCACCCGGGCGTGGGCGCGCGAGCCCATCAGGTCGTACGGGGCCAGGCGCCAGTCGAACTGGACGCTCACCGACAGCCGGGCGAGCGCGTCCGCCGGACCGCCCTCGAAACGGCCGCCCCACAACCTCGTCGGTGCCTTGCTCACTCTTATCCTTTGCCTCGCTGCGCTCGGCGTGCTCGCGGGCCTTTGACGCGCGGTCTTCCCTCGTCGTTTTCAAGATCGCTCGTTCCTCGCGATCTTGAAAGCCTCCTCAGTCCAGACCACGCGGGCCCGCTCGCGGCGCCTCAATGTACGTGGACGTGCGAAGCCTACCGGGCACACGGGGAGTTGACGTCACCGTGTCATTGGTCTGCAGGCTCGCAGCACTGCGCGACTTCCAGGCTGAGGTTGTACCGCGCAGTCGGGTGGGATGGGCCGCCCGGTAAGGGGCGGCCCGGCCTGTGCGCGTCAGCCCTGGGTGCGGCGGTCGCGGATGGCGGCCATCTTGCTGGGCAGGGTGAACAGGTCGACGAAGCCCTTGGCCAGGCTCTGGTCGAACGTGTCGCCCGTGTCGTAGGTGGCGAGGTCGTAGTCGTACAGGGAGGCGTCGCTGCGCCGGCCGGTGACGACGGCCCGCCCGCCGTGCAGGGTGAGGCGGATGTCGCCGGAGACGTGCTTCTGGGCGTCGGCGATGAACGCGTCCAAGGCGTACTTGAGCGGGGAGAACCACAGGCCGTCGTAGACCAGCTCGCTCCAGCGCTGGTCGACGCCCCGCTTGAACCGGGCCAGGTCGCGTTCGACGGTGACGTTCTCCAGCTCCATGTGCGCGGTGATCAGCGCGATGGCGGCGGGGGCCTCGTAGACCTCGCGGCTCTTGATGCCGACGAGCCGGTCCTCGACCATGTCGATGCGGCCGACACCCTGCGCGCCGGCGCGCTGGTTGAGCTCGGTGATGAGCTGGTACGGGGTCAGCGCGCGACCGTCGAGGGCGACGGGGACGCCGCCCTTGAAGGTGATGACGACCTCGTCGGCCTCGCGGGGCACGGCCGGGTCGGAGGTGTAGCTGTAGACGTCCTCGATGGGGCCGTTCCAGATGTCCTCGAGGAAGCCGGTCTCGACGGCGCGGCCCCACAGGTTCTGGTCGATGGAGTAGGGGGACTTGCTCGACACGTCGATCGGCAGGCCCTTCTCCTCGGCGTAGGCGATGGCCTTGTCGCGGGTCCAGGCGAAGTCGCGGGCCGGGGCGATGACCTTGAGCTCGGGGTGCAGGGCGTACAGCCCGGCCTCGAACCGGACCTGGTCGTTGCCCTTGCCGGTGCAGCCGTGCGAGACGGCGGTGCCGCCGTACCGCTTGGCGGCGGCGACGAGGTGCTTGACGATCAGCGGTCGGGACAGCGAGGACAGCAGCGGGTAGCGGTCCATGTAGAGCGCGTTCGCCTGCAGGGCGGGAACGCAGAACTCGGCGGCGAACTCCTCCCTGGCGTCGACCACGACGGCCTCGGCGGCGCCGCACGCCAGCGCCCGCTTCCGGATGACCTCGAGGTCCTCGCCGTCCTGGCCGACGTCGACGGCGACGGCGATGACCTCGGCGCCGGTCTGCTCGGCGATGAACGGGATGGCCACGGAGGTGTCCAGGCCCCCGCTGTATGCGAGTACGACCCGCTCGCTCATGACTGTTCTCCTGATTCGGGCAGTGCTGGAAGTGGATGCTGAGGACGGGGGCGCACGGCCCCTAACCTCGTCGTTCGGTCAGCCGCAGGAGCGCGTCGGCCAGGGACCGGCCGCCCTGCGGATCGCGGGCGATGACCAGGATCGAGTCGTCGCCCGCCACGGTGCCCAGCACGGTGGGCCATTCGGCGTGGTCGATGGCGGAGGCCAGGTACTGGGCGGCTCCCGCCGGGGTCCGGACGATGACCAGGTTGGCGGACGCCTCCGCGGAGACCAGCAGCTCTTGCGCGAGCCGGGCGAGCCTGCCGTGGAAGGACTCGGCGGTCCCGGTGCGGGTGCGCGGGATCCGGTCCCCGCCCTCCCCCGGGACGGCGTAGATCAGGCTGCCGTCGTCGGCCCGCAGCTTGACCGCCCCGATCTCCACCAGGTCGCGGGACAGGGTGGCCTGGGTGACCTCCAGGCCCTCCTCGGCCAGCAGGCGGGCCAGCTCGCCCTGGGAGTGGACGGGGTTGCGGGTCAGCAGGTCGACGACGCGGGCGTGCCGCGCCGCCTTGGTCACCGGGGTGGTCATGGCCGACGCTCCAGCAGCCAGGTGAGCAGCGCCTTCTGGGCGTGGAGCCGGTTCTCGGCCTCGTCCCAGACCACGCTGTGCGGGCCGTCGAGGACGGACGCGGCGATCTCCTTGCCCCGGTAGGCGGGCAGGCAGTGCAGCACCGCGACATCGGGGGCGGCGAGCGCGACCTTGTCCTCGTCGACGGCGTACGGCTCGAAGACGGCGAGGTCCTTGGCGTGCTGCCCCATGGAGACCCAGGTGTCGGTGGCGAGCACGTCGGCGCCCTCGGCGGCGGCCTTGGCGTCGTGGGTGACGGTGACGGACCCGCCGGTGCCGCGCGCGATCGCGGCGGCGTCGGCCACGATGACCGGGTCGGGGACGTAGCCCTCGGGCGACCCGACGCGGACGTGCATGCCCGCGGTGGCGCAGCCCAGCAGGTAGGAGTGGGCCATGTTGTTGGCGCCGTCGCCGAGGTAGGTCAGCGTCACGCCGGCCAGCGCTCCCTTGGCCTCGCGGACGGTCTGCAGGTCGGCGAGGATCTGGCAGGGGTGGAACAGGTCGGTGAGCGCGTTGACGACCGGCACGGAGGAGGCGGCGGCCATCTCGGCGATCCGCTCCTGGCCGGAGGTGCGCCACACGATCGCGGCGACCTGGCGTTCCAGCACCCGGGCCGTGTCGGCGATGGTCTCGCCGCGGCCGAGCTGGCTGGTGCCGGCGTCCATGATGAGGGCGTGGCCGCCGAGTTCGGCGATGCCGACGGCGAAGCTGATCCGGGTCCGGGTGGACGGCTTGTCGAACAGCACCGCCACCGACCGGGGGCCCTCCAGGGGGCGGTGGGCGAACCGGTCGCGCTTCATGGCGGCGGCGAGGTCGAGCACCTGTCCCTGCTGGGCGGGGGTCAGGTCGTCGTCGCGCAGGAAGTGCATCGTCAGGTCTCCTTCTGTGCGGCGGCGTCGAGGATCGAGGGGAACGCGCGGACCAGGGCTGCCGCCTGGTCGGCGGTGACGATCAGCGGCGGGGCGAGCCGGATCACGTTCGGCTGCACGGCGTTGACCAGGAACCCGGCCTCGCGGGCGGCGGCCTCGACGGCGGCGGCGCGGGGCTCGGCGAGGACGACGCCCAGCCACAGCCCGCGGCCCCGGACGGCCTTCACCAGGGGATGGCCGAGGCGGGCGAGCCCGTCCCCGAGCGCCTCGCCGACCTGGGCGGCGTTGGCGAGGAGCCCTTCCTTCTCGACGGTCCGCAGCACGGCCAGGGCCGCCGCGGCGGCCACCGGATTGCCGCCGAAGGTGCTGCCGTGGTCGCCCTTGGCGAACAGCTCCCCGGCCGGGCCGAACCCGACGCAGGCGCCGATGGGGAGGCCGCCGCCGAGCCCCTTGGCCAGGGTGAGGACGTCGGGCAGGACGTCCTCGTGCTGGTGGGCGAACCACGTGCCGGTCCGGCCGATGGCGGACTGGATCTCGTCCATCACGAACAGCGCGCCGGTCGCGTCGCAGATCTCGCGGACGGCGGTGAGGTAGCCGTCCGGCGGGGGGACGACGCCGCCCTCGCCGAGGGTGGGCTCGAGGAACACCGCGGCGCACTCGTCGGTGACGGCCTCGCGCAGCGCGTCGGCGTCGCCGTACGGAACGAACCGGACGTCGAGGGCGAACGGCCCGAACGGCTCACGGATGGAGTGCTTGCCGGTGAGGGACAGCGCGCCCATCGTGCGGCCGTGGAAGCCGTTCTCGGCCGCGACGAAGTGGGTGCGGCCTTGGGCCTTGGCGTGCTTGATGGCGAGCTTGAGGGCGCACTCGTTGGCCTCGGTGCCGCTGTTGGACAGGAACACCCGGCCCCGTCCGCCGAGCAGCCGCCGCAGCTCCTCGGCCAGCAGCACCTCCGGCTCGTTGACGAACAGGTTGGAGGTGTGGGCGATCGAGCGGACCTGGTCGCCCACCGCCTCGACGAGGGCCTCGTGGGCGTGACCCAGCGAGCTGACGGCGATGCCGGCGATGAAGTCGAGGTACTCCCTGCCATCGGCGTCGCGGACGACACAGCCCCGACCGGACACCAGCGCCACCGGGGGGACCCCGTAGTTGGGCATGAACGCGGCCTCGTACCGCGCCCGCAGGTCGTCGGAGCTCACTGGGATCCCTCCCGGGCGGGCAGCACCATCGTGCCGATGCCCTCGTCGGTGAACACTTCCAGCAGCAGCGCGTGCGGCACCCGGCCGTCGAGGACGTGGGCCTGGGGGACGCCGCCGCGGACGGCGTGCAGGCACGCCTCCATCTTCGGGACCATGCCCGCCGACAGGTCGGGCAACAGTCCGGCCAGCTCCTCGGTCGTCAGGTCGTCGATGACCTCGTCGCTGTCGGGCCAGTCGGCGTACAGGCCCTCGACGTCGGTGAGGACGATGAGCTTGGCGGCGTCCAGCGCGACGGCCAGCGCCGCGGCGGCGGTGTCGGCGTTCACGTTGTAGATCTCTCCGTCGTCGCCGCGCGCCACACTGGAGATCACCGGGACCCGGCCGTCGTCCAGCAGGCTGCGGACCGCGCCGACCTGGACCTCGACGATCTCGCCGACCTGGCCGATGTCGACCGGCTCGCCGTCCACCATGGCGGGCTTGCGCTCGGCGGTGAACAGGTTGGCGTCCTCGCCGGACATCCCGACGGCGAACGCGCCGTGCCGGTTGATCAGGCCGACCACGTCGCGGTTGACCTGGCCGACCAGCACCATCCGGACGACCTCCATGGCCTCGGGGGTGGTGACCCGCAACCCGGCGGTGAAGGTGGACTCGATGCCGTGCTTCTCCAGCGCGGCGTTGATCTGCGGGCCGCCGCCGTGCACGATCACCGGCTTGAGGCCCGCGTACCGCAGGAACACGATGTCCTCGGCGAAGGAGTGCCGCAGCGACTCCTCGGTCATCGCGTGCCCGCCGTACTTGATCACGACGGTCCGGCCGTGGAAGCGCTCCAGCCACGGCAGCGCCTCGATCAGCGTGGCGGCCTTGGCGAGCACGCGACTCCGGGTGGCGCTCATGTGGAGTACGCCGAGTTCTCGTGGACGTACTCGGCCGTGAGGTCGGTCGTCCAGACGGTGGCGGACTCCGCGCCCGCCGACAGGTCCACGGTGATCGTCACGTCGCGGGGGCGCAGGTCGACCTTGCCGCGGTCGTCGCCGACCGAGCCGTTGCGGCACACCCACACGCCGTTGATGGCGACGTTGACCTCGTCGGGGTCGAAGACCGCCTCGGTGCTGCCGACGGCCGACAGCACCCGGCCCCAGTTGGGGTCCTCGCCGTGGAGGGCGCACTTGAGGAGGTTGTTGCGGGCGATGGCGCGGCCGACGGTGACGGCGTCGAAGGCGCTGGCGGCCCCGACCACCTCGATGGCGATGGCCTTGCTCGCGCCCTCGGCGTCCACCAGCAACTGCCGGGTCAGGTCCGCGCAGACCTCGGTCAGCAGCGCGGTGAACTCGGCCTCGGCGGGAGCCACCTCGGCCGCGCCGGAGGCCAGCAGCAGCACGGTGTCGTTGGTGGAGATGCAGCCGTCGGCGTCGAGACGGTCGAAGGTGACCGCGGTGGCCGAGCGCAGCGCCCGGTCGAGGACGACGGCGTCGAGGTCGGCGTCGGTGGTGATGACGCACAGCATGGTCGCCAGGGAGGGGGCGAGCATGCCCGCGCCCTTGGCCATGCCGCCGATGGTGTAGCCCGCGTCGGCCCGCCGGAACGAGATCTTGGCGACCGTGTCGGTGGTCCGGATGGCGTCCGCGGCGGCCAGCCCGCCGTCGCGGGACAGCTCGGCGGCGGCCTTGTCCACCCCTGGCAGCAGCGCGTCCATGGGGAGCCGCTCACCGATCAGGCCGGTGGAGCAGACCGCGACCTCGGCCGCCGAGTCGTCCAGCGCGCCGGCGGTCCGCTCGGCGGTGGCGTGGGTGTCCTGGAAGCCCGCCGCGCCGGTGCAGGCGTTGGCGCCGCCGGAGTTGAGGACGACCGCGCCGATCCTGCCGCCCCTGAGGACCTGCTCCGACCACAGCACGGGTGCGGCCTTCACGCGGTTGCGGGTGAAGACCCCGGCGGCGGCGCGGGACGGCCCGTCGTTGACGACCAGGGCCAGGTCGCGGTCGCCGCCGTCTTTGAGACCGGCGACGACGCCGGCGGCGCGGAACCCCAGGGGGGCGGTGACGCTCAAGGGGACACTCCGATCGTGGTGAGTCCGAGGTCTTCGGGAAGCCCGAGGGCGAGGTTGGCGCTCTGCACGGCGCCTCCGGCGGTGCCCTTGGTGAGGTTGTCGATGGCGGCGACCGCGACCAGGCGGCCCGCGCGCTCGTCGAGAACGACCTGAACGAGCGCGGCGTTGGACCCGAGCGTCATCGCGGTGGCGGGCCACCGCCCCTCCGGCAGCAGCCAGACGAACGGCTCGCCGTCGAAGGCGCTCTCGTAGGCGCGGCGCACCGCGGCGGCGTCGACGCCGGGCCCGACCTTCGCGGTGCAGGTGGCGAGGATCCCGCGGCTCATCGGGACCAGGGTGGGGGTGAACGACACGGTGACGGGCTCCCCCGCCACCGCGCCCAGGTTCTGGGTGATCTCGGGGGTGTGCCGGTGGACGCCGCCCACGCCGTACGCCGACGCGGAGCCCATGACCTCGCTGCCGAGCAGGTGGGTCTTGGGGCTCTTGCCGGCCCCGGAGGTGCCGGAGGCGGCCACCACGACCACGTCGGGCTCGACGAGTCCGGCGGCGAAGGCGGGGAACAGCGCGAGGGTCGCGACCGTGGGGTAGCAGCCGGGCACCGCGATCCGGCGGGTGCCGCGCAGCTCCTCGCGGCGGCCGGGCAGCTCGGGCAGCCCGTACGGCCAGGTGCCGGCGTGCGGGGAGCCGTAGAAGCCCTCCCAGTCGGCGGCGTCGTGGAGGCGGAAGTCGGCGCCGCAGTCGACGACCAGGACGTCGTCGCCGAGTTGCTCGGCCAAGGGCCCGGACCGACCGTGGGGCAGCGCGAGGAACACCACGTCGTGCCCGGAGAGGGCCTCGGGGGTCGTCTCGGCCAGCACGCGGTCGGCGAGCGGTCGCAGGTGCGGCTGCAACGCGCCCAGCTCCGTCCCGGCGTTGGCCCCCGCGGTGAGGGCGCCGATCTCGAACTCGGGATGGCCCGCCAGGATGCGCAGCAGTTCCCCGCCCGCGTAGCCGCTGGCGCCGGCCACCGCCGCCCTGATTCCCATGCCGTCGATCCCCTCCACGCTCGCTCGAGAAAGAGTATGCACAAGCGTGGATGAGTATTCAACTCCAGGCGGACGATCTTCTCACTATCTGGACAATCAGCCGTATATCCATCCAGTCCAGCGCCGTACCTCGATCCGGATCGCGGGGCCCTCGGGGGGCCGGTCGCGGTACTGCGGGTAGCGGCGGGCCAGCAGTTCCGCGGTGCGACCGACCTCGGAGGGGTCGGCGGTGACCCGGGCGTCGCCGTCGGCGCGCACCCACCACAGGCGGGTCCAGTCGTCCTCGTAGTGGTCGGCGAGGACGCTCACGGCAGGGTTCGCGGCGATGTTGCGCAGCCGTCGGAGGTCGCGGCTGCGCTTGGGCTTGTGGTCGACGGCCATGTGGATCACGTCGTCGTCGAGCGCGAAGACGGCGGCGACGAGATGCGGCCGTCCCGCGTCGTCCGCCGTGGCCAGGCGCACGACCGGCGCCCGCGCCAGTCGCCGCCGCGCCTCCGGTAGGTCCAGCCCGGACATGCGGGGACCCTTCCCCGGCGACGCCGGGACGACTCCTCGGCCGGCCGCGGATGTGCGGGAAAGGGAGGGCCCGGGGGGTTTACCCAGCCCCCCGGGCCCGTGGTGCCGCCAATTGTGAGCACCGGAATCATTGTGGGCGCGGATGATTCTGACACCGTCCGCCTTACCATTAGGCTACCGCCCCGCGAGAGGAGCGGGCCGGAGTCGAACCGGCATGTGACAACGGTTTGTCTCCGCGACCGGAGGTCCGGCGCTCGACGGCGAATGTTGAATCTGGAGCGAGAGCCTGAATCTGGGTGCGGCGGCTGCCTCTACCGATTGGGCCACCCCGGCACGGGTGCCGGGGGCGGGATTCGAACCCGCACTGTCACACGCCTGGTTCAGTTTGAGCCTCAGTTTCAACGTGCGCTCCTCGCGCGCCCCCCGCACGACGGCGGGGGGAGTCTCCCGTGAGCCCTCAGGCGAAGAGGTAGCCGAACACGGTCTCGCCGACACGCCGGTCGTCGACCTCGGCGGCGTTGGCCTCCTCGCGGGCGAACTTCACGGCGTCCTGCAGTTTCTCGACGCGGTCGAGCAGCTCGTTGACGCGCCTGGCCGGCAGCGCGCCGGAGAACTTGACCGTGGTCCAGTATCCGATGGGCACGTCCTCGTAGTACACCTCGACCTGGGCCGGGTGCTTCTCGGTCGCCTCGGCCTTGACGTGGTTGCGCGGCACCTTCTTGGTCTTGACGGTGCGGACCGGCTCGGTGCGCCACACGTCGGTGGACGCGTCGTACGTCCAGGACTCGGCGGCGTCCAGCATCGGCATCCGCTGGACGAAGCCCTGCAGATCCTTGAGCTGCTTCTCCAGGAAGAGCAGGTAGGTGACCGGCACGTCCCGCAGCAGCACACGGCCGTCGACCGTGACGTCGGCCCGGGCCGTGCAGTTGGCCCAGTCCTTGGTCGCGGTGACGTCGAAGAGCCGGCTCAGCGCGGAGCCGATCTCCCGCAGCGTGTCCTCGACCTTGACCTGGACCCTGGTGGACTCGGGCGGAAGCTGCTCGCCCTCCTCGTCCTTGGGCTGGTAGGTCCGTGCGATGCCGGAGAGCGGCGGCAGTTTCTGCAGTGCCTGGTGCGCCTTGTTGAGCTCCTGGACGGATTTGCTCTTGACGCCCTTCTCAACGGCGATGATCTGATTCAGCTTCGCCATGACCCGATCCCCCTGTCCTGCTGTTCGACGTTGAACCTAGCAGGCGGGGGATCATCATTTCACGCCATTTTCCCGAAATTCATTCCGGTGCTCCCTCCGTGAGCCCCGTGGCGCGGTCCGCGCGCAGCCACCGGGTGACGCCGATGGTCTCCAGGAACGGCAGGTCGTGGCTCACCACGACCAGCGCGCCGCGATAGGCGTCCAGCGCCTGGGACAGTTGCCGGACGCTGGCCATGTCCAGGTTGTTGGTCGGCTCGTCCAGCAGCAGCAACTGCGGGGCCGGGTCGGCCAACAGCAGGGCGGCCAGGATCGCGCGGAACCGCTCGCCGCCGGACAACCCGCCGGCGCGTCGGTCGGCCCGCGCCCCGCGGAACAGGAAGCGGGCCAGGCCGGCGCGGATCTCGTTGACCGAGGCGTCCGGCGCGAAGGCCCGGACGTTGTCCACGACGCTGAGCCCGTCGTCCAGCACGTCCAGGCGCTGCGGCAGATAGCGCAGCCCCGGGACGCCGACCCTCACCTCGACGCCGGGCAGCGTGTCACCCTCCCCCACCAGCGCGCGCAGAAGGGTGGTCTTGCCGGAGCCGTTCGGCCCGGTGAGGGCGATCCGCTCGGGGCCGCGGACGATCAGCTCCGTCAGCGACCCCGCGACCGGCTCCGGGGCCGTCAGGCCGGTGACGGTGAGGACCGTGCGACCGCCGGGGACCTCCGTGCGGGGCAGGGCGACGCGGATCTCGGCGTCGTCGCGGACGGCCTCCTCGGCCTCCGACAGCCGGTTCTCGGCGTCGCGGAGCCGGTCCTCGTGCATGATGCGGTGCTTGCCCGCCTGGACCTGGGCCTCCCGTTTGCGCGCGTTCATGACGATCTTGGGTTCGCGCTTGTTGGCGAACATCTTGTCGCCGTACCGGACCCGGCGGGCCAGCTTGACGTGCGCCTCGGCCAACTCGCGGCGCTGCCGGCGCACGTCGGACTCCGCCGAGCGGACCATGCGCTCGGCGGCCTCCTGCTCGACGGCCAGCGCCTCCACGTAGGCGGAGTGGTTCCCGCCGAAGGTGCGCAGGGCCCCGTCGCGCAGGTCGGCGATCTCGTCGACCAGGTCCAGCAGCACCCGGTCGTGACTGACCACCACCAGCACGCCCGGCCAGGAGGCGACGGCGTCGTACAGGCGGCGGCGCGCGTCCAGGTCCAGGTTGTTGGTCGGCTCGTCCAGCAGCAGCACGTCGGGATGCTGCAGGAACCGCGCGGCCAAGCCGGTCATGACGGTCTCGCCGCCCGACAGCGTCGCGACCGTCCGATCCAGCCCGACGTGAACCAGGCCGAGCCGGTCGAGCTCGGCGCGGGAGCGTTCCTCGACGTCCCAGTCGTCGCCCACGGCGGCGAAGTTCTCCTCGGTGGCCTCGCCCCGCTCGATGGCGTGCAGCGCGGTGCGCGCCTCGGCGATCCCGAGCAGGTCGGCGACGGTGCGGGCGGTGCCCAGCGGGAGGTTCTGCGGCAGGTGCCCGACGGTGCCGGACACGCCGACGGTGCCCGACTGCGGGCTCAGCTCACCGGCGATCAGCCGGAGCAGCGTGGACTTGCCCGAGCCGTTGAGGCCGATCAGGCCCGTGCGGCAGGCGCCGAACGTCCCGTCCAGGCCGGTCAGGACGGCGGTGCCGTCGGGCCAGGCGAACGAGACGTCGGAGAGTACGACGGCGAATGACATGGGGGTCTCCTCTGCGTGCCGGAACGTTCACAGAACACATGGAGACACCGCGGGAGACGCGCGAAAGCGTCGGCGGCAGGACTCGCCCTGAACGGGGATCACTGAGGTCGCGCGCGGACCGGCGGTTGCACACCAGAACCGGATCTCTCTGCGCGGTGTCTGCGACCTCAGAGCCTCAACGAAACCCCCCAGGGGCGGGAACAGGACCTAAAGAAGGTACCCAAAACCCGACGACGCCCGCAACGTGTCGTACGTCACAGGCGCCGCCGGGATGTTCCGATCAGCCGGTGCGGAGGACCGCCCCGGTGCGTTCGGCCGCCACGGCGACGGCGGCGTCGCGGGCGGCGCCGGCCTCCTCTGCCGTGAGCGTCCGGTCGGGGGCGCGGAACCGCAGCGCGAAGGCCAGCGACTTGCGACCCTCCCCCGCCTGCTCGCCCGTGTAGACGTCGAACAGCCGGACGGACTCCAGCAGCTCGCCGGCCCCCTCACGGAGGGCCCGCGCCACCTCGGCGGCCGGGCGTTCCGCGTCGACGATCAGCGCCACGTCCTGGGTGGCGGGCGGGTACGTGGACACGTGCGGCGCGCGAACGGGACCGAGCGGGGCGAGCCTGCTCAGCTCCAACTCCATCGCGGCGGTGCGCGGCGGGAGCCCGTACGCCTGAACGACCCGCGGGTGCAGCTCACCGGCGTGCCCGATCAGCGTGTCCCCGGCGTAGAGGGCGGCGCAGCGCCCCGGGTGCCAGGGGGCGTGCCGGTCGGCCTCGACCGTCAGCTCGGTGCCGGCCTCCCGGGCCACCGTGCGGGCGGCCTCGACGGCGTCGGCCCAGCTCGCGGGACGGCCCTCGCCCCACCAGCCGGCGGGCTCGGCGCGCCCGGCGAGCACCACGCCCACCCGCAGCGGCTGGTCGGGCAGCGCGGCGTCCACCGAGGCGATCTCCTCGGCGGTCGGGCCGCGGTCGACGGCGAGCCGCGGCGCCTTCGTCGGGGCGCCCTCGCGGGGCCGGAACACCAGCCCCATCTCGAACAGCCCCACGTCGCCGAAGCCGCGACCGGCGTTGCGCGCCAGGGTCCGCAGCAGACCCGGCAGCAGCGTGGTGCGCAGCAGCGGCTCGTCCTCCGACATGGGGTTGGCCACCCGCAGCGCCCGACGTCGGGCGTCGTCGGCGTCGAGCTGCAGGTGGTCCCAGTCCTCGGGGGACGCGAACGGGAAGCTCAGCGCCTCCACGTATCCGGCGGCGGCCAGCGCCCGACCGACCCGGCGGCGCCGCCGCTGAGCCTGGGTCAGCCCCTGCCCGGCCACCGGCCGGGGCGGGCGGGCGGGGATGGCCTCGTAGCCCTCGAGCCGGATGACCTCCTCGGCCAGGTCGTTGGGGTCGACGAGGTCGGGACGCCAGGACGGCGGGACGACGGTCAGCACGTCGTCCCCGTCGACCGTGCAGCCCACCTCCGTGAGCCGCCGCACCACCGTGTCGCGACCGTACGAGACGCCCGCGACCCGGTCCGGGTGTCCGGCGGGGATGGTGACGACGGTGGGCTCCACGGGAACCTCGGCGTGCGTCACGCCCGGCAGGACCTCGGCCCCGCCCAGCTCCGCGAGCAGTCGGACGGCCCGGTGCGAGGCGTACAGCGGCAGCTCGCGGTCGACCCCGCGCTCGAAGCGGTACGACGCCTCGCTGTGCAGCCGGTGCCGGCGGACCATCCGGGCCGTGGCGACGGGGTCGAAGTGCGCCGCCTCGATGACGATGTCGGTCGAGCCCTCGTCGATCTCGGTGGCCAGCCCCCCCATCGCCCCGGCCATGGAGATCGGCCCGGACGCGTCGGTGATGAGCACGTCCTCCGGGTCGAGGGTGCGGGTGACGTGGTCGAGGGTCTCCAGCTTCTCCCCCGCCCGCGCCCGCCGCACGACGATCTCGCCGGTCAGCTTGGTCCGGTCGAACGCGTGCAGCGGCTGACCCAGCTCCAGCATCACGTAGTTGGTGACGTCGACGGCCAGGGAGACCGGCCGCACCCCGGCCCGGAACAGCCGGACCCGCATCCACATCGGGGTCTGCGCGGACGGGTCGAAGCCGCGGATCTCCCGCAGCACGAACCGGTCGCAGACGGCGGGGTCGGCGATGCCCGCCGGGTGCGCCCCGCCCTCGGCGGCGGGCGGCTCGACGGCGGCGGGGTCGCGGAACGGCACCCCGTACGCGCTCGCCGCCTCGCGCGCCACCCCGCGGATCGACAGCGCGTAACCCCGGTCGGGGGTGACGGCGATGTCGAGGACCTCGTCGCGCACGCCCAGCAGCCCGATCGCGTCGGCGCCGACCTCGGGGTCGCCCGGCAGCACCAGGATGCCGCTGTGATCGTCGCCGATCCCCAGCTCGGCGACCGAGCAGATCATGCCCTCGGAGACCCTGCCGTAGGTCTTCCGTGAGCCGATCTTGAACCCGCCGGGCAGTTCCGCGCCGGGCAGCGCCACGACCACGGGGTCGCCCACGGCGAAGTTGCGGGCGCCGCAGATGATGTTCTGCGGCTCGGCGCCGCCGACGTCGACCCGGCAATGGCGGATCGGCTTCTTGAACTCGGTGAGCTCCTCGATCTCCAGCACGCGGCCGACCACCAGCGGGCCGGTCAGGTCGTGCCCGGCGGACTCGACCGTCTCGACCTCCAGGCCGGCCGCGATGAGGGCGGCGGCCAGCTCGCGCCCGGTCACCTCCGGGGGCAGCGCGACGTGCTCGCGCAGCCAGGACAGCGGGACCCGCATCAGATCTCCATCCCGAACGGGAGGGTGAAACGCACGTCGCCCTCCACCATGTCGTGCATGTCCTCCACGCCGTGCCGGAACATCAGCGAGCGCTCGACACCGAGCCCGAACGCCCAGCCGCTGTACCGCTCGGGGTCGATCCCGCAGGCCACCAGGACCCGGGGGTTGACCATGCCGCAGCCGCCCAGCTCGATCCAGCCCTCCGAGCCGCACGTGCGGCAGGCGGGCGCGCCCGGCGGCACCGAGGCGCCCCGGCACACGAAGCACTCCATGTCGACCTCGGCCGACGGCTCGGTGAACGGGAAGTACGAGGGGCGCATCCGCACCGTCAGGCCCTCGCCGAACATCCCCGCCACGAACGCGTCGATGGCTCCGCGCAGGTCGGCCATGGTCAGGCCCTCGTCGATGGCCAGGCCCTCCAACTGGTGGAACACCGGGCTGTGCGTGGCGTCCAGCTCGTCGGTCCGGTACGTGCGGCCGGGCGCCACCACGTACACCGGCAGGGGCCGGGTCAGCAGGGACCGCACCTGCACCGGGGACGTGTGGGTGCGCAGCACCAGCCCGGTGTCCTCCGACTCCACGAAGAACGTGTCCTGCATGGTGCGGGCGGGGTGGTCGGGCTTGAAGTTGAGGGCGTCGAAGTTGAACCACTCGGCCTCGACCTCGGGGCCCTCGGCGATCTCGAAGCCCATCGAGACGAAGACGTCGGCCATCCGCTCCTGGACGGTGGTCAGCGGGTGCCGGGCGCCGCGGCGGGCGCGGTCCCACGGGAGGGTGACGTCGACGGTCTCCTCGATGAGGACCCGCTGGTCGCGCTCCTCCTCCAGCTCGGCCTGGCGGCGCTTGAGCGCCTGCCCGACCGCGCCGCGGGCGGCGCCGATGCGCTTGCCGGCCTCGGCCCGGGCCTGCGGCGGCAGCGCGCCGATCTCCCGGTTGGCCAGCGCCAGCGGCGACCGGTCGCCGGCGTGGGCGAGACGGACGGCCTTGAGCGCGTCGAGGTCGGCGGCGGCGGCGATCGCGGCCAGCGCCTCCTCGCGCGCCCGGTCGAGCTCCTCGGGTTGCAGCGCGCTCACCTCGACGGGATCGTACGACTTGTTGGGTGCAGACATGGTGGTTGACCAACTCCAGCCGGGGCGTGATCGCCCGCGAGTCTAGTGGTACCCGCCGGAGCGGGCGGGATCGACGGGAGAGCCCGCGCGGGCCCCGTCAGGCGTAGTCGGGAGCGCCGGCGGGCACGGTAAATCGGAACTCCGCGCCGCCGCCCGGGGCGCGCCGCACCGCGATGGTGCCGCCGTGCGCCTCCACGAGGCCCTTGACGATGAACAGGCCGAGACCGGTGCCCCCGCGCCGGTTGCCGCCGGGGCCGCGCCAGAACTGGCGGAAGACCCGCTGCGCGGCCTCGGGCGGGATGCCCTCGCCCTCGTCGCGCACCGACACCGCGGCGCCGTGGCCGCCCGCGGCCGATACCCGCTCGATCACGATGGTCACAGTACCAGCGCCGTGCCGGACGGCGTTCTCCAGCAGGTTGCCGAGGATCTGGTCGACCTTGTCCGGATCCAGCCACATCTCGGGCAGGCCGTCGTCCGCCACCAGGTGGAACCGGCCCTCCGGATCACCCGCCGCCACCCGCCCGGCGATCGCCTTGCGGGCCTCCTCGGCCAGGTCGACCACCTGCCGGCGCATCTCCAGCCGGCCCGCCTCGATCCGGGACACGTCGAGCAGCTCGGTGATCAGCCGGGTCACCCGGTCGGCGTCGGCGTTGACCGTCTCCAGCATGACCCGCTTCTGGTCGTCGTTGAAGCGGTGCCACTTGGCCAGCAGCGTGGCGGTGAAGCCCTTGACGCTGGTCAGCGGGGAGCGCAGCTCGTGCGCGACGGTGGAGACCAGATCGGCCCGGTCGCGCTCCTGGCGGGCCCGGCGGACGGCGTCCCGGAGGGAGATCGTGAAACGTTCCACGGAGCCGTCGGGGGCCCGCCGGTAGGACGCGGTCACGAGCAGCTCGGTGCCGCCGGTCAGGAACAACGGCCGCTCGGGATGACGGGTGCGGGTGGCCAGCCCCGCGTACGGGTCCAGGCACTTCCACCAGTCGCGGCCCTCCGCGTCGTGCAGCGGCAGCACGTCCCGGAAGTCGCGGCCCAGCGCCGTCTCGGGGGCGACCCCGGTGAGCCGGGCGGCGGCGCGGTTGAACACCACCACCCGGGCGCCGGCGTCGGCGACCAGCAGGCCGTCGGGCAGGTCGTCGGCCCAGTGGTCGACGGGGCCGGTGCGCCCGGTGTCCCCGGCGCGCTCGCGTCGGGGGACGGGCACGACGGGCCCCGACACGTGCGGGGAGTGTCGGTCACCCACCAGCGCCTCCAGAGCACCCGTGCTACGCGGCCTGTCGGAAGAGACTCTATAGCGAGACGACGCGGTCACGGGACCTTGGAAACGCCCTATCCATAGGGGTTCGCGGCCCGTGAGGCGGTCAGCTCAGAGACGAGGTGCGGCCCGCGGCCACGGCCTCGGCCACCGTGTCGTACAACGGGAACACCTTGTCGAGACCGGTCACGCGGAGCAGCCGCAACTGCGCCGGCCGGACCCGGGCCAGGCTGATCTCGCCGCCCCGGGCGAGGACGTGGTTGTGCACGCCGACCAGGGCGCCGAGCCCGGTGGCGTCGCAGAAGCGCACGCCGCCGAAGTCGACCACGAGGCGTCCGCCGACGGCGGCCGGGTCGTCGCCGAGCTCGATGAGCCGGGCGCGCAGCGGGCCGGCGGTGCGCAGGTCGATCTCGCCGGCGACCTCGGCCACCAGCGGGCCGCCGGGTGTGCCGGTGACCGTGACGGTCAGGCCGGCGTCGTCGCCGGCCGGCAGGGGCGTGCCGGCGGACGGCCGGCAGCGCGGTACGGCCGCTGACGAACGCGGCCCCTTACGAAGTGAACGCGGCACCTGAGGCGCCTTCCTGTCGTCGATCATCCTCGCCCCCCTTGTCGCGGCGTCATCACCGCTCCTCCGGCCACCGTAGAGACCGGATGAGACGCACAGAATCCCTCGTCGGACGGGTATCTCACTCCTCCTCGAGGACGACCCCGTCCGCCGGGCACCCGCTGGATGGTGAAATTCTCACCGACCATCCTGGCATCTGTGACCACCGTGAAGATCGCATGAGGGCGTCCGGGAACGGCCGGCGATACCTGGAACCGGGAGGCAACCATCGGATTCCCTCCGACGTTGTCGCCGCCCGTTTCCGCCCCGTCCGCCCAGGTCCCGCCGTCCCCGTCCGGGCTAGGCCCGGCCGGCGGGTGAGGCCCCGGGTACGGGGCGATCGGAGTACCCGGAGCGCTGGGCGCGGGCCGAAGCATACAGACAGACCGCCGCGGCCGTGGCGAGATTGAGGCTTTCGGCACGTCCGTAGAGAGGAACGCGTACCACCTCGTCGACATGCCGAAGGATTTCTTCCGGCAGACCCCACGCCTCGTTGCCGAAGACCCAGGCGGTGGGACGGGCCAGCAGCCCGTCGTCGATGGCGGAGTCCAGGGTGCGGTCCCCGGCACCGTCGGCGGCCAGCACCGTCAGGCCACCGTCCCGCAGCGCGGGGATCAGCTCGTCGAAGCGGGGGCCGACCACCACGGGAAGGTGGAAGAGACTGCCCGCCGAGGCCCGTACGCACTTGCCGTTGTAGGGGTCCACCGAGGCGTCGGTGAACACCACCGAGTCCGACCCGGCGGCGTCGGCGGTGCGCAGCACGGTGCCCGCGTTGCCGGGGTCGCGGACGTGGGCGAGCACGGTGACCAGCCGGGGCGCGGGGTCCAGCGCCCGGGCGAGGGGGACGTCGACGAAGCCGCAGACGGCCAGCAGGCCCTGCGGCGTGACGGTCTGCGCCAACTCGGCCATGACCTCGCCGCTGACCCGCAGCACCGGCACGTCCGCGCGCTCGGCCGCCGCGATCAGGTCGGCGTGCCGGGACTCCGCCTCGGCGGTGGTGAACAGCTCCGTCAGCACCCCGGGGAGTTCCAGCGCCTCGCGCACGGCCTGCGGCCCCTCGGCGAGGAAGCGGCGCTCACGGTGCCGGAACGTGCGCTTGGCGAGCCGGCGCGCCGACTTCATCCGGGGCGACCGGATGGACGTCAGCTCACGGCCCGCCATGCTTCCCGCACTTCCCGTCCGGACGACCTTCTGACCGGCGATGCTCAGGCGGCCTTGGAGTCCTGCGCCGGCAGCGACTCCTTGGCCAGCTCGACCAGGGTCTTGAAGACCTCGGGCTCGTTGACCGCCAGCTCGGCGAGCATGCGGCGGTCGACCTCCAGCTCGGCGGCCTTGAGGCCCTGGATGAACCGGTTGTAGGTCATGCCGTTGGCGCGGGCGGCGGCGTTGATGCGCTGGATCCACAGCCGGCGGAACTGGCCCTTGCGGTCCTTGCGGTCCCGGTAGGCGTAGGTCATCGAGTGGAGCATCTGCTCCTTGGCCTTGCGGTACAGCCGCGACCGCTGGCCGCGGTAGCCGCTGGCCCGCTCGAGGACGACCCGACGCTTCTTGGCGGCGTTGACAGCCCGCTTCACACGTGCCACGTGTCACTCTCCTTTGCGCGAGGCCGGATCCGGTGGGCCCGGCCGTGGATGTCGAGGTTCGAGGTGATGGCTACTTGCGAAGCAGCTTCTTGATGTTCTTGGCGTCGGCGGGGGCGACCACGACCTGGCCGTCCAGGCGCCGCTTGCGCTTGGTCGGCTTGTGCTCGAGCAGGTGGTTGCGGTTGGCGCGGCGGCGCGTCACCTTGCCGGAGCCGGTCAGCCTGAAGCGCTTCTTGGCACCGCTGTGGGTCTTGGTCTTCGGCATGGTCGCCGTCGTCTCCTCTGTCCTCGACGTCCCGCGCGGGCGCGCGGGGGCGTGCGTGATCGGGGCGCGCACCATGAATCCATGGCGGCGCACCCGCTCAGCGCATCGAATCTATGTGCTGATCCCGCCCTGCCGGGCCGTGGGCCGGTCATGACGGACGGTCCGGGCACGACGTCGCCCGGACGCGCGGACCTCAGGTCCGCGCGACGGCCCAGGTCGCATGGGCCCCGCTGGGGGCTGCGCCGGCCGGCGGGCCGGAGCGGTCAGTCCTCGTCGTGCGCGCGCTGCTCGCCGGCGGCGGCGCGCTCGGCCTTGGCCTCCGCCTTGGCCTCGGCCTTCTTCTTGTGCGGACCGATGACCATGATCATGTTACGGCCGTCCTGCTTGGGCCGCGACTCGACGAAGCCGAGCTCCTCGACGTCCTCGGCGAGCCGCGACAGCAGCCGGAAGCCGAGTTCGGGGCGGGACTGCTCACGCCCGCGGAACATGATCGTCACCTTGACCTTGTCCCCCGCCTTGAGGAACCGCACCACGTGACCCTTCTTGGTCTCGTAGTCGTGCGGGTCGATCTTCGGCCGGAGCTTGATCTCCTTGATGACCGTATGCGCCTGGTTACGCCGCGCCTCGCGTGCCTTCATCGCGGACTCGTACTTGAACTTTCCGTAGTCCATCAGCTTGGCCACGGGGGGACGCGCGGTGGGCGCGACCTCCACGAGGTCGAGATCGGACTCACGGGCCAGTTCGAGTGCCTTGACGATGGGGACGATGCCCACCTGTTCGCCGTTCGGACCGACGAGCCGGACCTCGGGCACGCGAATGCGGTCGTTGATACGCGGTTCGGCGCTGATTCGGACCTCCTTGGGGCCGTCACTTCTGGTCGTGGTTCGTGCCGACCGGCCGCGGGGGGCTCTCATGCGAAAAGCCCCGCACGACTCACATGCGGGGCCACCATCGGTCGGCTCGGCGGACGACACCGCCGAGACTCGGCGAACGGTCACCGCGTCGACCTCGCGACGCGTACCGCCCACCGGACCGATGACCCTCCAGCCTGAACGGCCGGACAGGTGGGAGTGGCCTCCACTTGAGCACCCGGGGGCGAAGCCTCCGGGTCGGTCAGCGAGTAAGACTATCAGTTCTTCGTCCACCCTACCGCATCGACGCCTCGGCGGCGTCACACCCGCGACCCGTGCGCGGATTGCAACCTACCGACGATCGATATATAACGGGTTCATGAGCAGTGCGATGCAGGAACCCACCTTCCTCATCCTGACCGCGCTGGCCGACCGGCCACTGCACGGCTACGGGATCATCACCGACGTGGCCCGGATCTCCGACGGACGGGCCCGGCTGCGCGCCGGGACGCTCTACGCCGCCCTCGACCGGCTCCAGTCCGACGGCCTGGTGGCGCCGGACCACGAGGAGGTCGTCGAGGGCCGGCTGCGCCGCTACTACCGCATCACCCGGGACGGCGCCGCCGCCCTGTCCGCCGAGGTCGACCGACTCCGCCGACGCGCCGAGGTCGCCGCCCGCCGCCTGGCCGCCCTGCGGCCGCCGCCCGCCAACGCCTCCCCCGTCTGATCGAGGAGACTCGACGTGAGCGCACTCGAACACCGATACCGCAGGCTGCTGCGCTGGTACCCGGCCGACCACCGGAGCCGGCACGAGGAGGAGATGCTGGGCGTCCTGCTCGCGTCGGCGGATTCCGGCCGCACGCGGCCGGCCGCCCGGGACGCGGCCGACCTCCTCGGCGGGGCCCTGCGCATCAGGTTCCGGCGCCTGCTGCGGCCCTCCCCGCAGGAGTGGCGGGACGGGGTCGCGCTGGCCGGCGTCGTGGGGGCGCTGCTGGTGACCGTCGTCCACGTGACCGCGATCATCGGGGCCCTCGGGGCCGAGCCGCCGGACGTCGCGCTGTACACGGCGACGGCCGCGCTTCCGGTGGCGGTGCTGGTCCTCGCACTGCGCGGGGCCCGCCGGCCGGCCGCGCTCGCGGCCTGGGCGCTGGTCGCGACGCTGACCGTCGACGCGACCCTCGCCCTCACCGACGACACGCTTCTCAGCGCCTACGAGGGCCTCCGGCAGACCCTCGGCGTTCAGAGCGCCCTCCAGATGCTCCTGCCGGTGGTGTCCGCCCTGCTGCTGTCCGTGCCCACCGACACCCGCCGGGCCGTCGAACTGGCGGGCTCCTGGCGACTGATCCGGTTCGGGGTGGCGAGCGCCGTGGTCGTGTACGTCGATCTGTGGCTGCTGTTCCTGGTGTGGCTGCCGCCGGCGTTCTTCGCCTACTGGGCGGGTCGGGCCGCGCCGCATGCGGCGGGGAGGGTGGCCGTGGTCATCCTGGCCGTTCCCGTGGTGATGTCGGCCCCCGGGACGACGGTGGTCGACATCGGAATGATCTGGGGGTTCGGGTGGCCGATCGAACCGCTGCTCCTGCTCGTCCCCGCGGTCCTGGTCTTCGTTCTGACGGCGATGTGGACGGTGCGGCGCGATGCCGCGCCCGGTCCGGACGCGGGGGCGACCGCCGCCTGAACGAGGATCCTCAGTGCGGGTCGTCGCGGGAGGCCGTTTGGGCCTCCCCGGCGGCCCGCATCGCCTCGACCGGGACGTCCTGGCGGCCGGTCATCATGGCCACCTGCCGCGCGGCCTGGTGCAGCAGCATCGGGAACCCGCCGACCACCGTGCCGCCCGCGTCGCCCACGGCGCGGGCCAGCGTCGTCGGCCACGGGGCGTACACCACGTCGAACAGCGCGGCCCCCGACCGGGCGACGAGCCCGGCGTACGGGTCGGCGGCCGTGCCCGGCAGGGTGGAGACCACCAGGTCGGCGGGCAGCGCGTCCGGCAGCGCGGCGAGGGTGAGCACTTCGACGGAGAGGCCGAGCCGCTCCCCCACGGCGCGGGTCTCCTCCGCCCTG
Organism: Thermomonospora umbrina; assembly: GCF_003386555.1. Lineage (GTDB taxonomy): Bacteria > Actinomycetota > Actinomycetes > Streptosporangiales > Streptosporangiaceae > Thermomonospora > Thermomonospora umbrina. Next base: position 7,389,884 of record NZ_QTTT01000001.1, read on the forward strand.
GCGGGGTCGCGGACGGCGAGGGTCGCGGCGGCGAGGCCCAGGTCGCGCAGCGCGGCCAGCGCGGACGCGGCGGTGGCCCCCGCGCCGAGCACCACCGCCGAGCGCGGCGCGGTCACCCCGACCTCGGTCAGCGCGGCGACGATGCCGTACACGTCGGTGTTGTCGGCGATCCGGCGGCCGTCGCGCAGCACGATCGTGTTGGCGCCGCCCACCGTCGACGCCAGGTCGGACACCTCGTCGGCCAGCTTCAGGGCGGTGCGCTTGAGCGGCATCGTCAGCGAGAGCCCGGCCCACTCGGCGCCCAGGCCGTCCAGCAGGGGCGCCAGGCCCTCCTCGTCGCACTCGACGGCCTCGTACGTCCAGCCCGTCAGGCCCATCGCGGCGTACGCGGCCCGGTGCAGCACCGGCGACAGCGAGTGCGCGATCGGCTTGCCCAGCACCGCCGCCCTGGTCGCGCGGAGATGGCCGGTCATCCGCCGCCGTTCTCGCGCAGGTAGTCGTTGAGCTTGTCGCGGAGCCGTGTGAACTCCTCGTCCGTGGTGGCGAACTCGGTGATCTTGTTCTTCGGGTCGGTCGCCACGAAGAACAGCCACGTCCCCTCGGCGGGCTCGAACACGGCATCGATGGCCTTCTCGCCCGGGTTGGAGATCGGGCCGGGCGGCAGCCCCGCGTGGTTGTAGGTGTTGTACGGACTCTTGGACTTGATGTCCTCGTTGCTCGCCACGATGCCGAACTTCTTCAGGCCGTACAGCGTGGTGCTGTCGAACTTGAGGTACATCGGGGGGTCGTGCTCGAACCGGTTGTAGATGACGCGGGAGATCTTCGGCATATCCGAGGGCCTGCCGCTCTCCGCCTGGATGAGGCTGGCCATCGTGATCACCTTCTGCGGCTCGAGGTTCGCCTCCCGGGCGCGCTCCTCCAGGCCGATGTCGTCGGCGACCTTCTTGAACCGGTCGACCATCGTCTTGAGGATGGACTCCGCGGTGCCCTCGGGATCCAGGTCGTAGCGACCCGGCCACAGGTAGCCCTCCACCTCGCCGTCGGCGTAAGAGGGCAGGTCCAGCGCCTCGGGCTTGGCGACGACGGCCTCGTACTCCTCCTTCGGGATGCCGGTCCTCTTCACCAGCTCCTTGATCACCTGGGAGACCCGCAGCCCCTCGGGGAGGATGATCTGGTTGCCGGCGCGGGACTTGGGGTCGAGGAGCAGGGCCAAGGCGGCGGTGCCCGACATCCGCTTGCGCATCGCGTAGTAGCCCGGCTGGATCTCCGACGACCGGGAGTCCTTGTTGGCGGCCCGGACGTAGGCCTTGCTGCTCTTGACGACGTCCGCGTCCTCCAGGCGTCGGCCGATGGCCTGGCCGGTGTCGCCCTCCATGATCTGCACGGTGACCCGGCCGGCGCCCTCCCCCGTGTAGTCGGGGGTGGACAGCCTCTTCTCCAGGGCGGCCAGGCCGAGGAGCCCGCCGCCACCGAAGACCGCCACCAGGAACGCCAGGGAGAACATCACCGCGGCGCGGCCGTTCATCCGCCGGCGGCGCCGGCGCTTGCGGGCCGCCCCCTCGGGGCCGCGCCGGGCCTGTGGCCGGTCGGCGGGGGCTCCATGGCCGGGTTCTTCGAAGAGGTCGAGATCATTCATGAGCGTCCTCGGACGGTCTCGCCGGGCGGGCGTCCCGTCTGGCGTTCCCCATCGAGCGCCGCCTGCAACAACACCACGGCGGCGGCCTGGTCGACCACCTGCCGCCGTGCGCGGCCGCGCACCCCGGACTGCCGCAGACCGGTCTCCGCCGTGACGGTGGTGAGCCGCTCATCGTACAGCCGGACGCCGTCGGCGGGCAGCCGGTCCGTCAGCCGGGCGGCCAGCGCCTCGGCGAACCGCCGCGCCTCGGCGGCGGCGGGGCCGGAGCGGCCCGACAGGGAGGTGGGCAGGCCGACGATCACCTCGACGGCCTCGTACTCGGTGACCAGCTCGGCGAGGCGGTCCAGGTCGCCCTTGCCGCGCCGAACGGTCTCCACGGGGGTGGCCAGCACGCCGCCGGGGTCGCTGCGCGCGACGCCGATGCGGACGCTGCCCACATCGACGCCGAGGCGGGCCCCGGGCCTCACGGCCGCCTCACCCCTCCGCCGGACCGGCGGCGGGGCGGGGCCGGCGACCGGTCCGCCGGATTCCCGAAGGCACAAGATCCAGCCACATACCGAACAATACGGCCATGCCGCCGAGCGCGGTTCGTGATCACGCGGACCCGACTGCCCGTTCGACGGCGGCGAGCGCGTCGCCGATGGCGGCCGGGTTCGCCCCGCCACCCTGGGCGAGGTCGTCCTTGCCGCCTCCGCCGCCGCCGAGCGTCTTGGCCGCCACGCCCACCAGCGCGCCGGCCTTCAGGCCGCGCTCGCGGGCGCCTTCGGTGACCGCGACCACCACGACGGGCCGGTCCTTGGGCACTCCGGTGACCATCACGACGGCGGGCCGGGCCGCCAGTCGGCCGCGCACGTCCACGGCGAGCCTGCGCAGGTCGTCGGCGCCGGTGCCGTCGGGGGCGCGGTGCCCCACGTAGGCGACGCCGCCGACGTCCGCGGCGCCATCGGCCAGGGACCCCGCCACGGCCAGCACCTGCGAGGACCGCAGTCGCTCCAGCTCCTTCTCCGCCTCGCGGAGCCGTCCGACGATCCCGGAGACCCGCTCGGGCAGCTCCTCCTTGCGGATCTTGAGCTGCTCGGTGAGCTGGGCGACCAGCACGCTCTCGCGGGCCAGGAAGCGGAAGGCGTCGATGCCGACCAGTGCCTCGACCCGGCGGACTCCCGCGCCGATGGACGACTCGCCGAGCACCTTGACCAGCCCGAGCTGCCCGGAGCGGGCCACGTGGGTGCCGCCGCACAGCTCGCGGGAGTAGTCGCCGACCTCGACGACCCGGACCTCGTCGCCGTACTTCTCGCCGAACAGGGCGAGGGCCCCCATGGCGCGGGCCTCGTCGATGGAGGTGTGGAACGCGCGCACGTCCAGGTCGTTGACCAGGACCTCGTTGACCTCGTCCTCGACGTCGCGCAGCATGGTCGGCGAGACGGGGCCGGTGCTGGTGAAGTCGAACCGGAAGCGGCCGGGCGAGTTCTCCGAGCCGGCCTGGGCGGCGGACTCGCCGAGCGCCCGCCGGAACCCGGCGTGGACCATGTGGGTGGCGGTGTGGGAGCGGGAGATCGCCCGCCGCCGCTCCACGTCGATCTCGGCGAACGCCGCGTCGCCGGTCTGGGCCTCGCCGCTGCGGACCCTCCCGCGGTGGACGATCAGCCCGGACAGCGGGGCCTGCACGTCGTGAACCTCGATCTCGGCCCCGTTGCCCAGCCGGATGAGGCCGTGGTCGGCGAGCTGGCCGCCGCCCTCGGCGTAGAACGGGGTGCGGTCGAGGACGACCTCGACCTCGGTGCCCGCGCCGGCCGCCGGGACGGAGACCCCGTCGACCAGCAGGCCGACCAGCCGGGCCTCGCCGCTGACGTCGTTGTAGCCGGTGAAGTCGACGCTGCCGCCGGACAGGTCGAGGAGGTCGCCGAGCACGGACACGTCGAGGTTGCCGGTCTTCTTGGCGGCCGCGTCGGCCTTGGCGCGCTGCCGCTGCTCGTTCAGCAGCCGGCGGAAGCCGTCCTCGTCGACCGTCAGGCCCTGCTCGGAGGCCATCTCCAGGGTGAGGTCGATCGGGAAGCCGTAGGTGTCGTGCAGCGTGAACGCCTGGGTCCCGGCGAGGGTGGGGCGGCCGGAGCGCTTGGTCTCCTCCACCGCCGCGTCGAAGATGGCGGTCCCGGTGCGCAGGGTCTGCAGGAACCTCTCCTCCTCCGCGTCGATCACGGTGTGGATGTTGGCGGCGGTGCGGACGAGGTCAGGGTACTGCTCGCCCATCGCGCCGACCGCGACGGCGGTCAGGTCGTGCATCAGCCCGGCGTCCTCGCCGCCCAGCAGCCGCAGGTTGCGGATGGCGCGGCGGAGGATGCGGCGCAGCACGTAGCCGCGGCCCTCGTTGCCGGGCATGATCCCGTCGGCGACCATCATGGTCCCGGCGCGCACGTGGTCGGCGATGACCCGCAGCGACACGTCGGCGCGCCGATCGCGGCCGTACTTGGAGTGGGTCAGCTCGGCGGCGCGGTCGAGGACCTTCCAGAGGGTGTCGGTCTCGTAGATGTTGTCGACGCCCTGGAGGATGGCGGCCATCCGCTCCAGGCCCATGCCGGTGTCGATGTTCTTGGCGGGCAGGGGGCCGGAGATGTCGAAGTCGACCTTGGTGCGGACCGCGGACAACTGCTCCTGCATGAAGACGAGGTTCCAGACCTCCAGGTAGCGGTCCTCGTCGACGACCGGGCCGCCCTCACGGCCGTACTCGGGGCCCCGGTCGTAATAGATCTCCGAGCACGGGCCGCCGGGCCCGGGAACGCCCATGTGCCAGTAGTTGTCGGCCAGCCCGCGCCGCTGGATCCGCTCGGTGGGCACGCCGACCTTGCGGTGCCACAGGTCGGCGGCCTCGTCGTCATCGAGGTAGACGGTGACCCACCAGGCGCTCCTCGGGGAAGCCGAACCCGCCGTCGGCCTCGGAGCGCGTCAGCAGCTCCCAGGCGAACGGGACGGCGTCCTCCTTGAAGTAGTCGCCGATCGAGAAGTTGCCCAGCATCTGGAAGAACGTGGCGTGCCTGGTGGTCTTGCCGACCTCGTCGATGTCCGGGGTGCGCACGCACTTCTGGGCGCTGGTCATCCGCGGCGACGGGGGGGTCCGCTGGCCCAGGAAGTACGGCTTGAACGGGACCATCCCGGCGGGGACCAGCAGCAGGGTGGGGTCCTCGGCGACCAGGCTGGCCGAGGGCACGACCGTGTGCCCCCGCTCCTCGAAGAACGTGAGGAAACGGCGTGCGACCTCTGCCGACTCCATGATCAGTGGCCATCCTTGTCTTCGTCGATAACGGTGTAGGGCGCTCGGAGGATCCGGCGGGGGCCGGGAACCCTCGGGCTCGGGGGGGTGCCGGTCCATCTCGATGGCCTCGCGCAGCTCCGCCTCGCGGGCGAGGGTCTCGTCGCGGACGTCGCGGGCGAAGGCCCGCATCCGGTCGCCGGCGCCGAGGGCCCCGACGGCGGCCCGGCCCGCCAGGCTCTGCGGGGTGAGCCGCCGCGCCACGCGGGTGGCCTTGCGGGTCGCCCAGACCCCGGTGCCGGCTCCGACGACCAGCCAGAACATGCGTCTCATCTCACCGGCGCCCCTTGCCGGAGGCCTGACGGAGGGCACGGCGGGCGGGCGGCTCGGGCCGGGCGGGCGGCCGCTCGGCGGCCCGGTTGCCCAGCGCCTTGCGCACGCCGTAGGAGAAGGCCGCCGCCTTGACCACGGGGCCGCCGAACACCGTCGACATCACCGTGGTGACCGCCGAGACGTTTCTGGGTGACGCCGGCGACCTGCCGGGTGATCACGTCGGTGCGGCCGAGCTGCTCGTTGGCGCGTCGCACGGTGCCGGCCATGTCGTCCAGCAGGGGCCCGCCTGGTCGGTGAGGTCGCCGACCAGCTCGGCGGTCTCGCCCAGGAGCCGGGCCAGCCGGAGGAGGGCGTAGGCCAGGAAAGAGACCAGGATGGCCCAGAAACAGGCCACGATGAGGGCCGCCAGCTCGCCACCAGTAAGCATCCGGGTGTCCGTTCGCGTCGCCGTCCGTCTTCGGGGCCAGGTGCGGTGTTCGCAAGACCATACCGTGGGTACCCGTGCCGGCGAACCCGCTTTTCCGGCCGTGCGGGGTGCGCCGGCCGTCCGCTCTAACCCGCCTGCGGGGTGCGCCGGTCCCGCGTCCGCCGTCCCGCCCCACCGCCGGCGGTATGTGCCGGTCCCCCGCGTCGGGCCGTCCGCCCCATCCGCAGGTTAGCCGGTCGCAGGGACGAAGGACCGCCTCCCGCCCCGGGGTGTCACGGGGCTCGGTCGTCCCCACGACCGCGCAGGACGGCGCGGATGCGTTCCAGCACGTCGGAGAACCTGGCCTCGGCGCGTGGCGTGTCGGACGGTAGTACCGGCGGCCCTCCACGGCGTCGGGCGCGTACTGCTGCGGACGACCCCGCCGGATGGTCGTGGGCGTGCTGGTAGCCGACGCCGTGTCCGAGCTTGGCGGCGCCCTTGGAGTGCGCGTCGCGCAGATGGGCGGGCACGGACCGGCAGCCCCTTCTTGACGTCGCCGATCGCCTCGC